>NZ_QXMN01000309.1:0-683 GCF_003581445.1 Acidovorax cavernicola
TGACCGAGACCTGGGCGCTGAGTGCGCGCAGCGCCTGGGCGCAGCCCTTGCCCACGTCGCCGTAGCCCGCGACCACGGCGACCTTGCCGGCGATCATCACGTCGGTGGCGCGCTTGATGCCGTCGACCAGCGATTCGCGGCAGCCGTACAGGTTGTCGAACTTGCTCTTGGTCACCGAGTCGTTGACGTTGATCGCGCGGAACAGCAGCGTGCCCTTGGCCGACATTTCGTTGAGGCGGTGCACGCCGGTGGTGGTTTCCTCGGTCACGCCGATGATTTCCGCCGACTTGCGCGTGTACCAGCTGCCGTCAACGGCGAGCTTGGCCTTGATCGCGGCGAACAGGATGACTTCCTCTTCGCTGCCGGGGTTGGCCAGCACCGACAGATCCTTCTCGGCCTTCTGGCCCAGGTGCATCAGCATGGTGGCATCGCCGCCATCGTCGAGGATCATGTTCGGGCCTTCGCCGGCGCTGCCCTTGGCGCCGAATTCGAAGATGCGGTGGGTGTAGTCCCAGTAGTCGGCCAGGGTTTCGCCCTTGATGGCGAACACCGGCGTGCCGCTGGCGGCGATCGCCGCGGCTGCATGGTCCTGCGTCGAGAAGATGTTGCACGATGCCCAGCGCACTTGCGCGCCCAGGGCCTGCAGGGTCTCGATCAGCACGGCCGTCTGGATGGTCATGTGC
>NZ_QXMN01000310.1:0-679 GCF_003581445.1 Acidovorax cavernicola
TATCTGGTCCAGGGCCTGACGCACTGCAGCACCTGCCACACGCCGCGCAACGCGCTCATGGCCGAAATCGGCAAGCGATCGCTGGGCGGCGGCGATGTCGGCGGCTGGTACGCGCCCAACATCACCTCCGACACCCAGGACGGCATAGGCCAGTGGAGCAGCGACGAGATCGTGGCCTATATGCGCCAGGGCCATGTACCCGGCAAGGGCAGCAGCGCCGGGCCGATGGCCGAAGCCATAGACCACAGCCTGCGCCATCTGAGCGAGGCCGATCTGCGCGCCATCGCGACCTACCTGCAATCGACGCCGCCGATCTCGGAAGGCTCGAACCAGCCGACGTTCTCCTGGGGCCAGGCCGGTGACCAGCTGGCCAGTATCCGCGGCGTGGCCTGGCCGCGCGACATGAATGCCATGACCGGCGCGCAGCTGTATGACGCCTATTGCGCGAGCTGCCACCAGGCCCAGGGCCAGGGCAGTACCGACGGCAAGCTGCCGCCGCTGTTTCACAACAGCTCGCTGGGCCACACCAACACCAACAACCTGGTGCTGAGCATTCTCCAGGGTGTGCCGCGCCACGGCCGCGACAGCATCATGCCGGCCTTCGGCCATGAACTGAGCGATCAGCAGGTGACCACGCTGAGCAATTACCTGCTGCAGAACTATGGCCGCCCCGACGCCA
>NZ_QXMN01000311.1:0-678 GCF_003581445.1 Acidovorax cavernicola
CGACGCGCCCGATGTGAAGGAGCGCATCACCAGCGTGGGCGGCGAGCCGTTCACCGGCAGCAGCGCCGAAGTCAAGAAGTTCATCGACCTGCAGACGCAGCGCATGGGCAAGGTGATGCGCGACGGCAATATCCGCGCCGAGTAACGCGGCGGGGCGGTCCGGCAGGTTGCCGGAGCCCGGGTTTGGGCCGCCGCAGACCGGCGGCGACAAGCAGTGGCGAAGCGCACGCAGGTGCGCTTCGCCATTTTTTTGGCGGCCATCGGGGCGACGAGTAACGGGTTAACCCTGTATAGCAAAGTCCCATTGTCGGACAACATGACATCACTAACCCAAAGCTGATGCCATGAATTCTTCCGACCCCACGCAGTCCGCGGATGACCCGCGCGCCTGCGTCACCAATCTTTTCAAGCGCATCCGGTCGGTGCCCGCGTACAAGGTCGTGGCCGACGAGATCGAGCGGCTGATCGTCAGCGGCGAGCTCCGGTCCGGCGACCCCTTGCCGACCGAGATCGAGCTGTCCGAGAGCTTCGGCGTCAACCGGTCGACGGTGCGCGAAGCGATCCGCCTGATCGAGCAGGAGGGCATGCTGGAGCGTCGCGAAGGGCGCCGGCTGTTCGTCTGCCTGCCCGGGCTTTACGACCTGGCGTCGCGTGCGACCCGCATGCTGATGCTTCAGC
>NZ_QXMN01000097.1:0-4042 GCF_003581445.1 Acidovorax cavernicola
GTCGACAATCTGCGCGCGCGTTTCGGCGACGCTTTCGACACCGCGATGGAAAGCCTGGAACTGGCCGTGGGCGCGTCGCCCAGCTGGGACCATCAAGCCTTCCTCGCCGGCAAGCTCACGCCTGTGTTCTTCGGCTCGGGCGTGAACAACTTCGGCGTGATGGAAGTGCTCGACGCGCTGGTCGACATGTCGCCGCCGCCGGGCCCGCGCACCAGCACGCTGCAGGTCAACAAGCAGCCCGTGGTGAAGACCGTCGAGCCCGCCGACAAGGGCTTCTCGGGCGTGGTGTTCAAGGTCCAGGCGAATATGGACGCCAACCACCGCGACCGCATCGCGTTCGTGCGCGTGGCCTCGGGCCGCTACACCCCGGGCATGAAGCTGCGCGTGCAGCGCACCGGCAAGGACATGCGCCCGACTTCGGTCGTGACGTTCATGAGCCAGCGCCGCGAAGCCGTCGAGGAAGCCTATGCGGGCGACATCATCGGCTTCACCATCCATGGCGGCGTGCAGCTCGGCGACACCATCACCGACGGCGCGGCGCTGCAGTTCACCGGCCTGCCGTTCTTCGCGCCCGAAATGTTCATGACCGTGGTGCTGAAGAACCCGCTGCGCACCAAGCAGCTGCAGCAGGGCCTGGCCCAGCTCGGCGAAGAAGGCGCGATCCAGGTGTTCAAGCCCGACGCGGGCGGCAACATGCTGCTGGGCGCGATCGGCCAGCTACAGTTCGAAGTCGTGCAGCACCGCCTCAAGGCCGAGTACGACGCCGACATCCGCCTCGAAGCCTGCCAGTACACGGGCGCGCGCTGGATCACGGCCGACACTCCGGCCGAACTGCGCGAGTTCGAGAACGCCTATGTGCTGCGCATGGCGCACGACGCGGCCGGCACCCTGGCCTACCTCTGCACTTCGCCCTACGACGTGCGCCTGGCGCAGGAGCGTTTCCCCAAGATCCATTTCCACCCGCTGCGCGAACACGCGGGCCTGTCGCTGCACAACAGCTGATCGAGATTGCCGTTCTGATGTCCATGGAAAATTTGCTGCCCCTGGGGCAATGGCCCCGCCCTGCCGCGGGCCAGTTACTCGGTGTGCTCACCGATATCGACGACACGCTGACCACCGACGGCGAAGTGCCCGCGCATGTGGTTGCCGCGATCGCCGCGCTGCGCGACGCCGGCCTCAAGGTCGTGCCTATCACCGGCCGGCCCGTGGGCTGGAGCGAGCCCTTCGCCAAGGCCTGGCCGGTGGACGCCATCGTTGCCGAAAACGGCGCCGTGGCGCTGCGCCGCAACGCGGCCGGCGGACTCGACAAGCTCTATCAGCAGGACGCGGCCACGCGCAGCGCCAACTTCGCACGCATGCAGGAAGTGCTCGAACAGATCGAGGCCAGCGTGCCCGGCGCGCGCCGCGCGACCGACTCCGCGGGTCGCGAATGCGACATCGCCGTCGACCACAGCGAATTCACCCAGATGCCCCAGGCGCAGATCGACCAGTGCGTGGCCATCATGCGCGCGGCCGGCATGAACGCCACCGTGAGCTCGATCCACATCAACGGCTGGTTCGGCGCGCACAACAAGTGGGATGGCGCGCAATGGATAGTGCGCACGCTGTTCGACCGCGACCTGGCCGCGGAACTCGATCGCTGGGTCTATATCGGCGACTCCACCAATGATCAGCTGATGTTCGAGCGCTTCGGCAACAGCTTCGGCGTCGCCAACATCGCGCGCTTCGTGCCCCAGCTCACGCACCTGCCGCGCTATGTCACGCCCAGCGAGCGCGGCGACGGATTCGTCGAACTTGCCAACGCCATCCTGGGCCGCGCCACGGCCTGAGGCCGGACGCGGCCTGCGCATTCGGCGATGGCATCCATCGCGAATGGCGCACAACCCGGGAGTGAATGTCGGCTATGTCCGACAACCCCCGTCCAATGGCATCTTGTTCGAGGGAAACAGCACCTAAAATGCGCCAGCGTTCCCGTTCCTATTCCATCACCTACAAGAGACATATGTCATGCGCATGATTCGCCGTTCCTTCGTTGCCACCTGCGTCGCGGCTGCTGCAGCCACTGCGGCCATGCCAGCCCTTGCCCAATCCAAGGAAGTCAAGATCGGGTATGCGCTGGCGATCAATTCGCACTACGGCGCAGCCGCCCAGGCCTGGGCCGACTCCGTTGAAAAGAACACCAGCGGCGCGTTCAAGTTCAAGCAGTTCCCCGCGTCGGCACTCGGCGGCGAGCGCGAGCTAATCGAAGGCCTGCAGCTGGGCACCGTCGAAGCCGTGATCGTTTCCACGGGTGCACTGAGCAACTTCGTTCCCGATGTCGGCGTGGTCGACATTCCTTTCCTGTTCCGTGACACCGCGCATGCGCGCGCCGTGCTTGACGGCGCTTTCGGCCAGGACCTGCTGGGCAAGTTCCAGAAGCGCGGCCTGATCGCACTGGCCTGGGGCGAGCAAGGCTTTCGCCATCTGACGAACAACAAGCACGCGGTGCAGAACGTTGCCGACCTCAAGGGCCTGAAGATCCGCGTGACCGAAAACCCGGTGCACATCACCGCCTTCCGCACGCTGGGCGCATCGCCCACGCCCATGTCCTGGCCCGAAGTGATCGGCGCGCTGCAGCAAGGCACGATCGACGGCCAGGAAAACCCGATCTCGGTGCTGTCGTCGGCCAAGCTGTGGCAAGTGCAAAAGCACCTGACGCTCAGCGCCCATGTCTACGCTCCCGTGGCGCTGATCGTCTCGCCCGGCTTCTGGTCCAGCCTGAACGACACGCAGAAGGCCGCGTTCACGCAAGGCGCGAAGAGCGGCGCGCTGGCCTCGCGCGCGTTTGTCGACGCGGTCGAGAAGAAGGGCGTCGAGGAAGCCAAGTCGCACGGCATGCAGGTCGTGGAAAAGGTCGACCAGGCCGCTTTCCGCAAGGCCCTCGAACCCGCCTACAAGCAATACGCCACGAAGTTCGGTCAGAAGACGCTGGACGGCATCGCCAACACCAAGTGATCTACTGCGCATTCCGGGCCCGGCCCGGAATGCGCACCGCACGCGCCGGGCCGGTCCCGGCGCATGCCTGCACCCCGAGGGTGACTCTTTTTCAGAAAGCGGCTGCGCCGGCACTCGGAAGTGCGTTTCGCGGCAGCCGACATGCTTATGCTTGAACGAATCGAACGCGCTCTGGTCGCCTGCAACCGCTGGCTGCTCATCGTGCTGCTGCTGGCCATGGCCTGCATCGTCTTTGCCAATGTGGTGCTGCGCTACACCACGGGCGACTCCATCGTCTGGGCCGAGGAAGTGGCCCGCCACATGATGATCTGGGTCACGTTCCTGGGCGCGGGTCTGGTGCTGCGCTTCGGCGGCCATGTCGCGATCGACAACCTGCACCGCTCGGTGAGCACGCGCGCGGCGCGCGTGCTGCGCACCATCGTGGTCGTGGGCATTGCGGGCTTCTGCGTCTTCATGACCTATTTCTCGGTGCTCTACGCCTGGGCCACGCGCTTTCAGACCACGGCCGCGACCGACATCCCGATTTCCTATATCTACCTGGCGATGCCCGTGGGCTTCGCGCTGATGCTGGTGCACCTGCTGTTCGTCGCACGCAACTACATCACGGCCGGCGACTATGCGCAGTCCGAAGAGATGAATGCGGACGCGGCTGCGTCCATCTGAGAGGTTCAAGCACCATGGGTATCACCCTTTTCATCGCCATCATCGTCCTGCTCGTGCTGGGCTTTCCGGTGGCCTTCGCGCTGGCCATCTCGGCCGCGCTGGCCGTGCTCGTCGGTGGCCGCTACCCCCAGCTGGTGGTGTTCAAGGAAATGTTCACCGGCATCGACAGCTTTCCGCTGATGGCCGTGCCATTTTTCATCCTGTCGGCCGAACTCATGTCGGGCGGCGCGCTGACCCATGTGCTGCTGCGCTTTGCCGCGCAGTTCGTCGGCCACCTGCGCGGCGGCCTGGGCTATGCCAACGTGCTGTCGCTGACGCTGTTCTCGGGCATTTCGGGCTCGGCCCTGGCCGACGCCGCGGGCCCGGGCTCGATGATGGTCAAGAT
>NZ_QXMN01000312.1:0-673 GCF_003581445.1 Acidovorax cavernicola
GCCCAGGGCAATGTACGCATCTGCCGCGAACTCATCGAAGCGCTGGCGGACTGGTTTCCGGGCCATGCGACCCATCTTGATTCAGCACTCGCCCACTGGCTTTCAAAGCGACGCTTCGGCGGCAAGCCCGTGGTGCTGCACCGGGGCATTCACGCCGCCAGCACACCATTGCCACGGCGCTGACATCGGCGAGGGCCGGCGCAGCACTTTTGCCTGCGGATAAATGGCCAACCTGCAGGTCTCAAAGGCTCTTTGACTTGGCGGCGCGGATACGCTTGGGCTTTTCCACCACCTGAGCGACGCTTTGCTGTGCCTGCTCCACCAGGTGAATCAGGCACGAGGTCAAAATGGATTGAAAATCATCGAGCGATTCGCCCGATGCCCCTGCAATCGCATTGCCGTCCTGCATTGCCAGAGTGAGCATGCTGAGTTTTTTTGGCAATTGCGGCAACTGAGCCAGCAACGGCTGTGGCAATATGGCACGCCACCAGCTTGCGAGCTCTTCCCTTTGCGTCTCCCGGATCTTCAGGAATTGCCTTCTTGCCGTCTGCTCCGGCACGGATTTTTCCACGCTCAGAATAACGCCCAAGCGCCAAAAATCGGCCGCAAAATACTTCGGATTCGATTGCGTGGTGAATATTCGCGTGACATGCTGCTCGAAGCTTTCCCCAGG
>NZ_QXMN01000313.1:0-667 GCF_003581445.1 Acidovorax cavernicola
ATTGCCGTGGGCACGACCACGGTGCGCACACTCGAGTCCTGGGCCAAAAGCGGCAACATCCAGGGCGACACCAACATCTTCATCACGCCGGGCTTCCAGTTCGAAGTGGTCGACATGCTGGTCACCAACTTCCACCTGCCCAAGAGCACGCTGATGATGCTGGTCAGCGCGCTGGCCGGCTACGAACAGGTGATGTCGCTCTACCAGCAGGCGATCGCCCACCACTACCGCTTCTTCAGCTACGGCGACTCGATGCTCTTGGAGCGCCAGCGTTAAGCGAAGTAGTGACAGAGCCGCTGGCCCTTGACCTCATGCACCGTGACCTCGATGCCATAAAGCGCTGACAGCACCTGGTCCTGCACCACCTGCTGCGGCGGGCCTTCATGGGCCACGCCGCCGTCCCGCATGGCGATGATGTGGTCGGCGTAACAGGCCGCGAAGTTGATGTCGTGCAGCACCACCACCACGGTCTTGCCGCGCTCGTCGACCGCACGCCGCAGCAGCTTCATCATCGCCACCGCATGCGCCATGTCGAGGTTGTTGAGCGGCTCGTCGAGCAGCATGTAGGGCGTGTCCTGGCACAACACCATGGCGATGTAGGCGCGCTGGCGCTGGCCGCCCGAAAGCTCGTCGAGAAAGCGCTCGGCCAGCGGCTGCAGCTGCAGGT
>NZ_QXMN01000098.1:0-3964 GCF_003581445.1 Acidovorax cavernicola
TCGGGAAATACCTCGAATACGCAAATGACAAACCGTCAAATGCAATCAACAGCAAATGACAAAACTCCCGCCATTTTACCGGCGGGGCGCCGCGGATGGGTCTAGGGGGTTGCGAGGAGCCCTCAGTGCTGTTCCACGGCTTCGAATCCGGCGTCTTTCAGGGCGGTCAGCACGCTCGCCAGATGAGCCCTGCCACGGGTCTGCAGCACCAGCTCGACGTCGACATTCTGCGCCGCCAGCATGGTGAAGGCGCGCTGGTGATGCACTTCATCGACGTTAGCGCCCGCTTCGGCCACAGTGGCCGTGATATGGGCCAGTGAGCCGGGCACATCGCGCGCACTGACACGCACCCGGGCGAGTCGCCCGGCCCGCACCATGCCGCGTTCGATGATGGCTGCGAGCAGCAGCGGATCAATGTTGCCGCCCGACAGCACCAGGCCCACGCGCTTGCCGCGAAAGCGCTCCGGATGGCGGATCAGCGCCGCCAGGCCGGCCGCGCCGGCACCTTCGACAAGGGTCTTTTCGATTTCGAGCAGCATCAGCACGCCTTGCTCGATGTCGCCCTCGTCCACGAGCAGCAGGTCGTCGACCTTGGCGGCGATGATTTCCCGCGTCAGCACACCCGGGGTGCCGACCGCGATGCCTTCGGCGATCGTGCTCGTGCCCTGCGCGTGGTGCGTGCCTTTGACGGCATTCACCATCGCCGGAAAGCGCTGGGTCTGGACGCCGACGATCTCGATGCCGGGCCTGGCCTCGCGCGCCGCGACGGCCATGCCCGCGATCAGTCCGCCGCCGCCGACCGCCACCACGAGCGTATCGAGGTCGGGCACAGCGTCGAGCATCTCGAGCGCGATCGTGCCCTGGCCAGCAATGATGGCTTCGTCATCGTAGGGATGCACGAAGGTCAGCCCTTCGCGTTCGGCCAGTGCCAGCGCGTGGGCGCGTGCCGCGTCCAGCGTGTCGCCGTGCAGCACCACCTCGGCGCCGAAGCCGCGTGTGCGCTCGATCTTCACGCCGGGCGTGAAGCGCGGCATCACGATCAGTGCGCGCAGGCCGAGCCGCTGGGCGTGATAGGCCACACCCTGCGCATGGTTGCCGGCCGACATGGCGATCACGCCGCGCGTGCCGCTTTCAGAAAGATCCACCAGCTTGTTGCATGCGCCCCGCTCCTTGAACGAGGACGTGAACTGCAGGTTCTCGAACTTCAGGAACACCTGCGCGCCCACGATTTCAGAGAGCGTGCGCGACTCCACGCAAGGCGTGTTGAGCACCTGGCCCTGCAGGCGCACCGCGGCGCGCCGGATAGCTTCGATTCCGACCATGGCGCGCATTGTGGCTGGAATCCGGCGAATCAGGGTTTTTACTCTTCCGGCGTCTTCCCGAAGCCAAAAGTCTGCGTTATGGTCACTCCGAGAAATTCCTCGATGGAGGTTGCCTGATGGTCAAGCGTGCGGGTGTCGATGTGGTGGCTGCTGCGGTGCGCGGGCAGGCATTGCCTTCGCCCGGGCTCAAGGAAGCGCCGGTGCTCGAGCTCATGTGCTCGCACTTCGTGCTCACGCTCGCCGCCAAGCAGGGGCCGCGCTTCAACGTGCGGCGTGACATCAACGGATTGCTCTCTCTCACCGGCCGCCACCTCGTGTGGCCCGCCGCGGTGCTGCAGCGATTGCGCGAGTTCCTGGGCCGCCGCTGTGCAGGCAACGAGGCGTGGAAAGGCGTCGAAGACTTCGACGGCCGCACGCTGCTCGAACGCCACGGCGTGTGGCGCGGCCCGTATGAAGAAGGCACGCTCTTCTTCTATCTCGACGAGTACGCGAAAGACCAGCCCAAGGACCTGCTCTCGGTGCTGGCCGTCACGCGCGACTGGCTCACGCATGCGCTGCGCAAGCAGTCGACGCTGGTCGAGAAGAACATCGATGCCCTCGCCGGCCTGCTGCAGCTCAACAAGGCCGAGCGTGCACTGCTGCTGTACGGCACGCTCGCGCGCTACCAGCGCGACCTGCGCTCGCTGCTGGTCGAGTTCAAGGTCAACAACGCGCCCGAGGCCTACGCGGCCATCGCCGACATCGCGGGCGTCAATGCGAGCGAAGTGGGCGAGGCGCTGCGCGCGGGCTCGCGGCTGGAGCGCATCGGCCTCGTCGAGAACCTGATCTCCGAGCACAACATCACCGACCTCGCCGACCTCATGAAGGTCAGCGAGAAGCTGCCGCCCGTGCTCATGCGCGAGTACCGCGATCACAACGAGCTGATGGCCGTGTTCACGCGGCCCTCGGCCAAGAGCGCGCTCACGCCGCACGATTTTTCCTTCGTGCAGGAAGACGCGCAGATGCTCGTCACGCTGCTGCGCGCCGCCGTGGCGCGCAAGGAGCCCGGCGTCAACGTGCTGCTCTACGGCCCGCCCGGCACCGGCAAGACCGAGCTGGCCAAGGTGGTGGCGCAGGCTGCGGGCCTGGAGCTGTTCGAGGTCGAGTACGCCGACCGCGACGGCAACTCGCTCAGCGGCCGCGACCGCTACCGCTCGCTGCAGATCGCGCAGGTCTTCCTCAAGGGCAGCGCGCAGGCCGCACTGCTGTTCGACGAGGTCGAGGACGTGTTCCCGCCCATCAGCACCGAGGCCGCGCAGTTCATGGCGCGCGCCGAGCAGATTCCCGCGCCCGCCAGCGGCAGCGTGAGCGGCAAGGCCTGGGTCAACCAGATCCTCGAAGCCAACCCGGTGCCCACGCTGTGGGTCACCAACCGCATCGAGCAGATCGACCCGGCCTTCCGCCGCCGCTTTGCCTATCACCTGGAGCTCAAGTCGCCGCCGCCCGGTGCGCGCGAGCAGCTCGTCAAGAAGACGCTCGAAGGTGTCGTGGTGTCCGAGGCCTTCACTGCCAAGCTGGCCGAGCGCAAGGGCCTCACGCCCGCGCAGATCCGCACCGCCGTGCGCTTCGCAGGTCTTGCGACGAGCGAGAACGCCTCGGTCGAAGCGCTCATCGAGCGGCAGCTGCGCAATGCCGATCTCGCGCTCGGCACGTTCGACAAGAGCCCGGCCGAGCGCCGCAGCGTCACCACCTACGACCTGGACATGCTCCACGTCGAGACCCGCTTCGAGATCCCCCGCATCGTCGAGGCGCTGAAGGCGCGCGGCCACGGCACGCTGTGCTTCTACGGCGCGCCCGGCACCGGCAAGACCGCGCTGGCCGAGCACATCGCGAAGGCCGTGGGCCGCCCGCTCATCGTCAAGCAGGCCAGCGACCTCATGAGCAAGTACGTCGGCGAGACCGAGCAGAACATGGCCGCCATGTTCAAGGAGGCCGAGGCCGAGAAGGCCGTGCTGCTGCTCGACGAGGCCGACAGCTTCCTGCAGGATCGGCGCGGCGCGCAGCGCACCTACGAGGTCACCGAGGTCAACGAGATGCTGCAGGGCATGGAGCGCTTCCGCGGCGTGTTCGTCTGCACCACCAACCTGCTCGACCGGCTCGACCAGGCGGCGCTGCGGCGCTTCACCTTCAAGATCAAGTTCATGCCGCTCACCGCGGCGCAGCGCGAACGCATGTTCGTCACCGAGGCCCTCGCGGGCGATGCGGCCCTGCTCACGGGTGAGGTGCGCGCGCGCCTGGCGCAGCTGCCGCAGCTGTGCCCCGGCGACTTCGCTGCCGTGAAGCGGCAGACCGACATCCTCGCGGCCGAGTTCTCGGCGGCGGAGTTTCTCGAGCAGCTCGAAGCCGAGCACCGCATCAAGCCCGAAGTGCGCGAATCGCGCGGCATGGGCTTCATCCAGTAGCGGGCGCGGGCGGACCGACGTCCGCGGCACCCCGAACAAGAACACGTCAGAACTGTCCGCCAGCACGGACTCGAGGAGGAACCGATGGCCTTTCGCAATGCAGACGTGCCGCGACGCTCGCGAGCCGCGGCCGCCACCGCCGGTGCGATGGCGCTCGCCTTGGCCTGTCTCTTATACACATCTGACGCTGCCGACGACTTA
>NZ_QXMN01000314.1:0-660 GCF_003581445.1 Acidovorax cavernicola
CGCCGATCCGCTCCGGCGAGGCGCTGATCGGGCGCCGGCAACTCGACGGAGACAAGGACCTGGGCTGGATTTATCTCACCGGCCAACGCCGGGTGCGCAAGTTGCCAAATCCTTGCTGCGATACGCCGAACCCGGCAACGGCCGGAGTGCTGGCATTCGACGAGGTCGAAACCTTCTCCGGTCGACTCGACAGGTTCGACTGGAAGCTGCTCGGCAAGCAGGAGATGTACATCCCCTATAACGGCAACAGAATGCTGCAGCCCAAGGACGTCACCACGGTGCTGGGCAATGGCTGGATCAAGCCGGAGTACATGCGCTGGGAACTGCACCGTGTCTGGGTGGTGGAGGCCACCTTGCGCGAAGGCCGGCGCCATGTGACGCCCAAGGGCCGCTACTACTGCGACGAAGACACATGGCTGTGCGCGCTGGGCGACCGCTGGGATGCGAAGGGCCAGCTTTGGAAGACCATGTGGATGTCCTCCATCGTCGCTCCCGATCTGCCGGGCACCATCGGTGTGCCGTTTGGCTATACCGATCTGCTGTCGGGCAGCGGCTATGCGGGGCAGATGCTCAACACCAAGAACGCGCAACTGCCTATGGTCAAACGTTATCCGGATGCCGTTTTTACGCCGGACTCATTGACCGGAGATAGCCTGCGTT
>NZ_QXMN01000315.1:0-659 GCF_003581445.1 Acidovorax cavernicola
AAGCTCGACGGCCTCGAAGTGTTCGACGCACAGCGCCATGCGGGCCGCGTGCTGGGCATGGGCGACATCGTCGCGCTGGTCGAGCAGGTCACGGCCGGCGTCGACATGGAAGCCGCGCAACGCCTGGCGGCCAAGGTCAAGAGCGGCGACGGCTTCGACCTCAACGACTTCCTCGGCCAGATCCAGCAGATGAAGCAGATGGGTGGCCTGTCGAGCCTCATGGACAAGCTGCCGAGCCAGATGTCGGCCAAGGCCGGTCAGGTCGACATGGACAAGGCCGAGCGCGAAATGCGCCGCAAGGAAGGCATCATCTGCTCGATGACCGCCAAGGAGCGCAGCAAGCCCGAACTGATCAAGGCCACGCGCAAGAAGCGCATCGCCATGGGCGCGGGCGTGCAGGTGCAGGAAGTCAACCGTCTGCTCAAGGAATTCGAGCAGATGCAGGACATGATGAAGAAGATGAAGGGCGGCGGCCTGATGAAGATGATGAAGCGCATGGGCGGCATGAAAGCCATGAAGGGCATGATGGGCGGCGGCGGCGGAATGCCTAAACTGCCTTTCTGAGTCTTCACGGATCTCCACGGAAAACCGGCCTGGCGCGATGCGCAGGCCGGTTTTTTGTTTTTGCGGGCAGGCCGTTCACCCTGAGCCTGTCGAAG
>NZ_QXMN01000316.1:0-655 GCF_003581445.1 Acidovorax cavernicola
GTAATTGAGTTCACCACGCGTGGCTCAGCGCTGCTGAGAGAGGGTGGGAACAACATTCGTGCTTTTGTGGAGATGAACTTGCAAGCGGCAAGAAAAGTTCGAACGCGCTCTTGCTCCCATGAGAATCAAATGATGACTGCTGTTTTTGGCAGCGGCCCCTATTTGAATATGCTCAATATGATTCAACCAGAAATATTGAACGAGCGTTTCAATGCGCGAGTTGCAAACGTGCTTTTACCTCTACTACCAGATCAATTTCGCGGGAATCTTGAGAACAGGAAATCAGGATTATATCCACGCAGCCTAGATTTTTTTCGCAGCGCTTGGGGGTGGAACCGAGCAACAGAAGGAAAACATGTTGCCGAGCTTGCCCATGCACTAGTGACCTACTACAGCCTGCCCCTCAGTCAGAAATATATTGAAGCAGCGTTGGGTCTTGCATCTGCTGAAGCCTATTACGAGGCTTTGATTTACAAGAAGGATTGCAAAGAAACCTATGCACCGCCGCAGTTCTCAATATTTCTTCACACAGACTATGTTTATCCTGACATCCCTGATGACTTTAGGGAAAGAATAGGGTCAGACTTGGGCCACGCCCTTGATGTGATGAGAACGGCCTTGAGTGACGAGGAACTTCCAATTTTGAGTGTATGCA
>NZ_QXMN01000317.1:0-653 GCF_003581445.1 Acidovorax cavernicola
TCCTGGGGCAGGCCGGGGTGAGGACGCTGGTGGTGGAGAAGCTGGATGCGATCATCGATTACCCGCGCGCCATCGGCATCGACGATGAGTCGCTGCGCACCTTGCAGACGGCCGGGCTCAGCGATGAAGTGCAAAAGCACATCACGCCCTACCACTGGATGCGCTTTTACACGGCCAGCGGCAAATGCTTTGCCTCGATAGAGCCGCGCACCGATGAGTTCGGCTGGTCGCGCCGCAATGCGTTCATCCAGCCCGAAGTCGACCAGATCCTGTACCAGGGCCTGCAGCGCTATGCGCATGTGCAGGTGCTGTTCGGCCAGAGCGTCTGCACGGTATCGCAAGGCCCCGAAGGCGTGGCGCTGGTCGTCGAGAACGCACAGGGTGAAAAGCGGACCTTGCGCGCGCGCTACCTCGTGGCCTGCGACGGCGGCAACAGCCTGATCCGGCGCACGCTGAACGTCGCCTTCGAAGGCCGGACCAAGCCCAACCAGTGGATCGTGGTCGACGTGCGCAACGACCCGCTGGGCACGCCGCATGTCGGCATGCACTGCGATCCCGAGCGGCCCTATGTGTCGGCCGCGTTGCCGCATGGCATCCGGCGCTTCGAGTTCAAGGTGATGCCGGGCGAAACCGAAGAGGAGCTGTGCAAGCCC
>NZ_QXMN01000318.1:0-647 GCF_003581445.1 Acidovorax cavernicola
GAGCAGCCATTTGTGCAGCATCTGCTGGAGCTGCGCAACCGCCTGCTTTATTGCATCTACGGGATTGCCTTGGCGGTGGCGATCCTGGCGCTGTGGCCTGGCCCCAACGGGCTGATCGACTTCATCGCGCAGCCGATCAAGGCGCATATGCCGCCGAATGCGAAACTGATCGCGGTCGGCGTGTTCACGCCGTTCTTCGTGCCGATCAAGGTGCTTGGCATGGTCGGCGTGCTGGCCACGCTGCCCTGGATCATGTACCAGATGTGGGCCTTCGTCTCGCCCGGCCTGTACAGCCATGAAAAGCGCTTTGCGCTGCCGCTGATCCTGTTCGGCAGCCTGCTGGCCTATGTCGGCATTGCTTTCGTGCAGTTCTTCGTGCTCGACAAGATGTTCGGCTTCATCCAGGGCTTCACGCCCGACAGCGTCGCCGCGACCCCGGATATCGCGTCGTACGTCGAAGCCATTTTGTCGCTCTACCTCGCCTTCGGCCTGGCGTTCCAGGTGCCCATCGTGGTGATGCTGCTGGTGCGTTTCAAGCTCGTCGAGATCGAGAAGCTCAAGGCTTTCCGCGGCTACTTCGTGGTGGTGGCCTTAGTCATCGCCGCCGTGGTCACGCCTCCCGATGTGATTTCGCAGCAGACGCTGGC
>NZ_QXMN01000319.1:0-644 GCF_003581445.1 Acidovorax cavernicola
GGCCAACGGAGCGCAGCAGCGCCCGCCACAGCGTGGATAATGCGGGCAATGAATCCCCTGCTCTCCCAACTGCAGCCTTATCCGTTTGAACGGCTGCGACAGCTTTTCGCGGGGGTCACGCCCTCGCCCTCCTATCGCCCGATCAGCCTGGGCATTGGCGAGCCGCGCCATCCCACGCCGCCCTTCATCGAAGAGGTGCTGGGCAACAGCCCCGGCGCGCTGGCCAAATACCCGGCCACGGGCGGGGACCCGCGGCTGCGCGCGGCCGGTGCGCAATGGATGAACCAGCGCTACGGCCTGGCGCTCGACCCTGCGACCCAGGTGCTGCCCGTCAATGGCTCGCGCGAAGCCTTGTTTTCGTTCGCGCAGACGGTGATCGACCCGACCCAGCCCGGCGCTACCGTGGTCTGCCCGAATCCGTTCTATCAGATCTACGAAGGCGCGGCCCTGCTGGCCGGCGCCAAGCCGGTCTACGTGCCCAGCGACCCGGCGCGCAATTTCGCGATCGACTGGGACAGCGTGCCCGAAGCCGTCTGGCAGACCACGCAGCTGCTGTACGTCTGCTCGCCCGGCAATCCCACGGGCGCGGTCATGCCGTTGTCCGAATGGGAAAAGCTGTTCGCGCTGTCCGACCGCCATGGCTT